>NZ_CP022425.1 GCF_002222655.1 Vitreoscilla filiformis
ATGACCATGCCCTTCTCTCCAAGCCCCAACGATGTATCAGTCCTGATGCTCAAAAAGGTGTTCGGGCCAATCGTTGATGTACTGGTGAGCGGGGCTGACCCAAATACCGTGAGCAGCGCGTCTAGCCTGCTGGGCACTCTCTTCGTGACCTTCAACAGCGGCCTATTGGTCGTCGGCTCGATCATCGTGTCCTACGTGGCCGTCATGGGCGCGGTCAACACCGCCAACGACGGCGAGGCGATGGGCAAGGCGTGGAGCACGGTCTGGACGCCCGTACGCATCGTCGCGGGCGCTGGCGTTCTCTTGCCATCCGCGAGCGGTTACTCCTTCATCCAGATGCTCGTGTTGATGATCTCTCTGTGGAGCGCTGGCTTCGGGAGCACGATCTACAAGGCAGGCATGACCCTGTCGTTTTTGAAGCCGGACGGCATCGTCGCCACGTCAACCTCAACTCCCGGCTCAAGCTACGGACTTCGTGAGTTCGCCAAGGCCTATCTACCCGTCGCTTACTGCGCGCGAGCCGCCAACACGATCTACGCCGACCCAGCCGGGAACCCGAGCGTGATGGCGAACAACGCCCAAGCCGACCGCATCACAACCGTAGACGGTCGCACGGACTACACCTTCTTCATCAAGGATCGAAACGCCGCCACGAACCTCGCGGGTGGCGAGCCGTTTTGCGGCACGGTCAAGATCAGCACCTACACCCCCACTGGATCAGCGGAAGCCACCGGGACATCGGTCGCGATCTCAACTCTGCACAGCGGCATCAGTTCGGCCAAAGCAGCGGCTGCGGTCGCCCTGATGACCGACATCGACAACTGGGTTGCCACGATGCCCAGCGACTGGACGCAGCCGGGCTGGAACAACGTCAACTCGGCTCAGTTCAATTCGATCGTCAAGACTCGCGAGGATGCACTGGTAGCCCAGATGACCGCACAGGCGAGCGGTAGCGAGGCCTCGATCAACAACGGGGTGGACGCCTTCGTCACGGCAATGACTGACGAGGGCTGGGCATCCGCTGGTGGCTGGTATCAACGTGTCGGAGCAATCCGCAAGGAGATCAACGGCCTGATGAAAGAACCTGCTGGCTCAGCCACTGAACCGTCGTTGAGTAGCTTGCCAGAGGATGCCAGAGCACAGGTGTTGATGGGCAGTGTGACCACACTCGCCGAAACGATCATCAAGAAGGCCGAAGAGCCGGGCAAAGGCTACGACGTAACGAGTGCCCCTGCGGCGGACTTCGGCAGCGCGTTCCCCAAGTCTGGGACATCAGACATCAACGTCTCGGCCATGAAGGATGACATCGGCAGCAAGTTCGGGTCACTGGTCAACACGACGATGAAGGGTGCCACCGACATCATGATCGGCTCGGGCAGTGGCGTTGATGCCGTCTCCCGGATCAAGTTGACGGGCGACTACCTCGTCTTGGCTCTCACGTCCGTCGAGCTTGCCAAAGTGACCCTCCAAACGAGCGTTACTGCTTTGCGTGTGGTCGTTGGCGCAGCCGGTGGTTTGCAGGTACTTGGCAACAAGGCCGACTTCCGGGGCGTCACCGATCCGCTGTGGGACTGGGTGTTGGCCGTACCGATTGAGATGCTCAAAGAGCTTGGTTCCTACCTCAAGCCACTTGCCTTCTATTTCTCGGTTTTGCTGCCCTCCCTGCCCTACACGATCTTCATGGTGACGGTGGTGGGTTGGCTGCTGTCCGTACTCCTCACAACGATTGCAGCTCCTATGTGGGCCATCATGCACATGCGCCCGAGTCAGACGTTTGTCGGCTCGGAAGCACAAGGCTACCTGCTATTGATGGCCCTGTTTGCTCGGCCTGCCTTGGCTGTGATCGGCCTGTTTGCTGCCATGCTGGTGGCTGATCCAGTTGTCGATTTCATCACCCAAGCCTTCTTCTCGATGCGGGGTGCCGTCGTCACCTCGACAGGCATGTTCCCCGGCGCACTGGTGGACTTCATCACCTTCGCGTGGTGGATGGTTGCTTTCGGCATCGTGTTGTTGCCGGTGCTGTACATGATCTTTGGCCTTCCGAACGCGCTCCCTGATCGTGTCTTGGCATGGCTCAACGTCGGCGTACAAGACCTCGGTGCAACACACGCCGCCTCGAACATTCGTGGTGGCGTAGCGATGGCGGCAATGCAGCAAGCTGCATCGAAAAGCCAACCCCGTCGATTGCCCGATGAAGGAGGAAACGGTGGCTCGCCAAGAGGGCCGATTGGCGGCGGCGGTCCGGGCCGTGGTGACGGCAGTCTGCGCAGCTTGCCCGGCAACACGCCCATTAACGCTGGGCATCAAGGCGTGGCTCCCGCCACTTCTGACAGCTTAGACCCCGGCGCTGGGCCGACAAGCCCGCGAGGGATTGGCGGTGGGCAGGGTGTCGCTTCGCCCACAAGCTCGACCAACAACCCAGCAGCACCTCTTTCCGCTGGCACGAGCAACCCGCCATCGTCGCAAGTCGATTTCTCTGAGCGCTCAGGTAGCCAGCGCTTGAGCGATGCGGTTGGGGTCGCCCTCGGTACTGCCGCAGTGAGCGCAGCTCGAGCCCTCAAGGAATCCGGCTCTCGTGTCTTGGCTGGCGATGTACGCGGTGGGGTTGCTGCTCTGGGCAGCGGTATCGCTGACGCCGCGTCGGCGACAGCCAACGAAGGAGCTGCCGCCTATCGCGAAGGTGCAGAGGCACGGATTGCAGCGGCCGTCGCAAGCAAACAAGGTTCGGCCCCATCCGGAACAGATACCTCAAGCGATGCACCACTTGAACAAGCCACAGATGCCCCGGTGGAGAGTGACTCCGTGGTGAGCGCTGGTGCCGAAGCACCGCAAGCAACGTCTCAGGAGGAAAAGGCATGAGCGAGAACTTTTGGGCCACACAAGACGCGGCCATCGCGATGGGTCACGCGGGCAAGGCTGTAGGTCGCCGCCAAGGTCAAGAAGAAGGCTATCAAGACGGCTTGGCAGATGGCTTTGCGCGCGGTCGTAAGTACGGTCAAGACGAGGGTGTGGCAGCGATGCAAGCCCAACTCGATGCCCTGAATCAGCAGCGCAATGCACTGCAAGAGCTGTCAAACGGCTTGGTTATGGCCCTTGGTGCCGCCGTGGATGTACTCAAAGGTGCCAGCACTGACGACAAGGTGCGGTTTGCACAGAGCTATGTCCATCGGGTAGATCAAGCCCTCCAAAAAGGCATGTTGCGGGTCGCCCCTCATCTCGATCCCAACTTTGCAAAGCCGATGGCGCAAAGCAGCGCCTTCATTCGCGAAGCGCTGGAAACCACGCTGCGCGCCCATGACAACGAAATTTCCCCGTAACAGGAGAGTCACCTATGCGCCGTCCCTCGATCACCTTCCTGCGCGCCACCCAGCTCAACAGCCGTGTGCGTCGCGTCACTCCCTCCGCCGTCCGCACCGCCCGCATCGTGGCTACCGATGACGGCTTCGAGCTGCACGCCACGCTGGCAGGCAGCACCGACCGCTGGGTTCTGACCAGTCCGGGCGGCATCGCCAGCACTTTCGGCGATCTGCCGGGCCTGCGCGAGTTCGCCTCTGTCGTCCTCGGCCGCGACCGCGTGCCCCTGTCATACCAAGCTGCTTGAAAGGCCCGCGCACCATGAAAGCCACCCGCACCCTGATCGCTTCCGCCCTGCTGCTGGCCGCCTCGCTGGCCAGCGCGCAAATGCCCGCCGCCCTGCGCGATGCAAACGCCCCCGCAGCGGGTGACTGGGCCAAGGCCTCCGCAATCCTGCGCGCCGCCATCGAGTGCCGCGAGCCGCTGCCCCCCGTGGCGTCGGTGCTGGGCACCTTCGGCCTGACAAACAAGCAGCTCGATGGCGACCACAAGCTGCCCGAGGCGCTGACCGTGTTCGGCTCGCTCAAGGTGTCAGCCATCTCGATCTTCCACGGCGACGAAGAGGAAGGCAGCTCGTACACCGTCCAGCCGGTCGGCGCGAAGCTGGCCGAAGTGGCGAAAGCCGCAGACCTCAAGAAAGACGGCCCGCGCTACGTGCGCAAGGTCAAGGGTGGCATCGTCGAAGCCAGCGAGCCGCAGCCCGGCACCGTCCAGCTCGCCTGCATTCGTGGGGGCGGCCATGAATAAAGCCGCCATCACCAAGCCCGCCATCGGCGTGCTGGTGGGCGCGTCTCTCGCGCTGGCCGCCAGCGCTGGTGCGTCCCAGACCGGGGGCAACTGGTTCTCGTCCATGTTCTCAACGGGCGGCAGCGGTAGTGCCAGCTCGGGCGTTTCGTCGGAGATGGCCGCCGTGGATGCGGCCATGAACCAGAAGATGCAAGATGACTTGAAGAACTGCGACGACGTGGGCATCGGCGCGAGCATCAAGACAGCCATCGGCGCGCACAGCGAGATGGCCTCGGCCACGCCGAACGTCGAAAGCCTCTTCGACGTGAATGACTCCTGCTTCGCGAGCGTCAGCCAGATCATCGACCTGTCGTTCTCGATCCCGTCCCTCGGCTCGATCCTGTCATCGGCCCAAGACGCCGTGCTCAAGTACGCGCAGAAGAAAGTGTGCAGCACCGTGGGCAAGGTGTCCGGCATGGTCACGTCGCCCATCAACCAAGCCATCGGGCAGTGGAACACCTTGGGCCAGCAGTTCACCGACATCAACGGCATGGCGAACAGCGCCGTGGGTGGCTCGATGAGCACGTTCGATCCGCAGCTTGGCAGCGCTTACAAGCCCGCCTCGGCCGCAACCGGCTACAGCGTGAACGCCAACGCCTTCGGCTCGAACCAGACCGTTTTCAACACCGGGGCCAGCACGCAGCAGGGTGCGCAGACCGCGCCCGCGACCTCGGCACAGCCGCAGGCCAGCCAGCAGGCTCAACCCACACAAACCGAACCCCAGAGTTTCACAAGCTGGGCTTCGAGCCTCTTCAACTGACCGAGGACTGAGAGATGCACAAGCCGCTCGTTCTGACCCTCGCGCTGGCGATCAGCGGCAGCGCATTCGCTGACACCTGCATGGTGTCGCCTACCTCGAAGGAGCAAGTCTCCGGCCGCTTCGGCAAGTTCCGTGAGGGTGGTGCCGCCAACTTCGGATCGGGCAATGCCAAGCCGCACATGCACGATGGCCTCGACTTCTCCACCAGCGGCCAAAGCGCGCCGCTGTATGCCACCTCGGCGGGCACGGTGACGTGGGCCAAGCTGCGCGGCAGCGCAGGCAACACCGTCATCATCAAGCGGGACAACGGGCAGTCGGCCGTGTACTACCACTTGAGCTACATCGCGGTGAAGGAAGGCGACAAGGTGCAGGCCGGGCAGGAGATCGGCCGGGCCGGTTCCACCGGGATGAAGCCGGGCGGCGCAGTCCACCTGCACTTCATCTATGGCGTGCCCAACGCGGATGACGCCCGCGCCAAGACCTTCTCGGCAGACGCGAACAAGAACCCGACATTCAACCCGGCGCAGCTCCCGAACGCGATCAGCAAGCAGAGCACGGCTTTCAACTACGCGACCGACCCGTCGCCGTACTTCTGCAAGACCTTCCCGATTCAGAACGACGGCCTGTATCCGGTGCTGGGCAGCGACACGATGGCCCAGTACAACAAGCTGTTCGGTGCGACTCCGGCGATGGGCGTGCCGCCGACCACCCAGTTCGATCCGGTGCAGGTGGCCGCAGCCAACGGCGACGCCTTGCAGGCCGCCGCCAAGGGCGCGACCTCGATGGCAAACGTGCTCAACGATGCGGACGGCTACGGCTCACTGCCCTCCCCGCCGATTGGTGACTTTGAAACCATGTCACCGGCCGAGATGATGAGTACCGAAGCGCAGCGCCGGTTCGCGGACTCCGAGTGGAACAAGTCCATCACGCAGGTGAGCAGCCGCGCCCTGTGGGTGGACTACCTGCGCGCTCAGGGTGTTTCAGCCCAGCTCAATGCGGCCATCCGGCAGAAAAAAGAGCGCATGGAAGCTCTCTTGGCGCTCTACACCTCTCAGAAGCTCGCTGTGAAGCGGCAGCAAGTAGAAGCCGCCCGCGACCGGGCACAGCGCGCCGACGTGCAGCGCTCGATCCAGTAACACCCAAGGGAGAACGACATGGAAAACCTCGACCTGACCGCCGTCGCCCGCATGGGCTTGATCCTCGCGCACCTGCTGGCCTTCGCAGCGGCTTTCGCGGCCGTGGCCTTCGGTGACTTCGCCATCTTCCGCCGCCGTCGCGTGGACACGGAGCTGCTGACCAAGGCCGCCAACGGCGTGACCCTCGCGCTCACGGCTCTGTGGATCACCGGCTTCGCCGTCATCCTGCTGGACACGCGGCTTGACCTGGCTGTGCTGTGGAGCAAGCCCAAGCTGCTGGCCAAGCTCTCCATCGTGGGCCTGCTGACGCTCAATGGCATCGCCTTGCACCGCTGGGCCTTCCCGCTGTTCAGCCAGCCGCAGGACGATCCACACCGTGCAGCCTTCCTGCCCGCCGTGCTGGGGGCCGTCAGCGCCACGACGTGGACGTTTGCGGCCTTCGTGGGTGTCGGCAAGGCCGTGGCCCCGGCACTGGGCTACAGCGGCTTCATGGCCCTGTACGCGTTTTCCGTGGCGGTTGGCGTCTGGGTATCTCTGACCTACGTCCGCCCTCGCCTCGCGGCCCAGATGCTGCCGCCTGAGCCTGTTCACACCATCCTTGAGTTGCACACCCGTCAGGTACTCGGCCCGGTGGGCATGGACTACCTGCATGGGCAAGGCATCCAGTCGGCTGACATCGCCACTGACCCGGTGGCGGCCGTGGGCCGCATCGGTGCGGCTCTGGAAAACCTCGCGCCGGAAGCCCGTGAGCAGTTCGACCGGCTGGCCCACGCCACCCTACGCAAGCACGACCTGCTGCAAGCCGCTTGAAGGAAAAGCCATGATCCTGCACTTGCCCATGCCCCGTCCTCTACCTGTCCACGCTGTCACCAGTACCGATGCCGACATTGAATGGACTGCCATCCAATGGTTGCTGTTCGAGCTGGACATGGCTGGCCTGCGCTTGGCGCGGGCCTCGGAATGGCAGTCACAGCCATGATCCTGTTCTTCGACTTCGAGCGGCTGCTGTACGGGCAGACCATCGGTGACATCGGGCCTGCTGCCCGGCTGGCCAAGGTGCTGATGCCCTTCCCGCAGGTGGATCTCGTGCTGACGCGGTGGCGCATCGGAGCGATGCGATCCGTCGATGACGTGCGCGGCGAGCTGCCCGAGCTGGGCGAGCGCATCAACGACGTGGCGTACCGGCCTGTGCGCTCGGATGAGCAACCGGAGCGCGAGATCACCGGCACGCTGCGCCGGACGCGGCAGCTCTACTGGGCGGCCGTGGTGCCGGTCGGAGACACGCAAGGCTACATCGAGCAGGCCACCCGGTCAGGTGCGCCGCTGATCCAGTGCCGGAATGGTTTTGATGATGAGGCTGCGCAGCGGCTGCAAGCCGCCTTGGCGCGTGTTGTTTTCAACGAGGAGCTGGTCAGCGGTGTGCGCCGTCCGCTCCGGCAAACACTGGGGGAGGCCCTGCCATGCTGATGCTGATTGAGCACGATTCGATTCTTTCCACGCCCGAGGCACGCCAGAGCTTGGCCGCCTTCGTCGCGCACCGTCCGAACATCAACGTGGCGGTGTTCCATTCGGCCAAGTTGTCGGCCGCCGAAGTCTGCGAGGCCTACCCGCCCGAGCTGCGCGAGCGCCTGATGCTGACGCCGGACACCCCGCGCGACCGCGATCTGCGGTTCTGGATCAGCTATGAGGCCGGTTGCGTGTTTGCAGCCCTGCGGAGCAACGGCCAACTGGCCCAGTGCGAGGCCGTCGTGTGTCTGGTTCCCCCCGCTTGGGGCGACACGGCCCGCGAGCAGTTCGGCGAAAAGCGGGTGGTGGTCATTGGTGAGCCGTTCAGCGTGGACACGGCCCGCCGTCTGGCCCGCAGCCTCTCGACCTACCGTCGCGCGCCGGTCGAACCGTCGCCGCGCAGCTTGCCCAGCAAGGCCTCTGTGGCGTCGATGGCAGCGACCTCGGCAGGCGTGAACACCTCTTCACGCGGCAAGTCGTCGGGCCACTCCACCCGCTCGGCTTCGCTTTCCCAGCGCGTGGCCAGCTCGGCGAGCATCTTGGGGTAGTGCTGGATCAGCTCGGCCCCCGGCCCGGCGATCTGGCAACCGTCGATGACCTGCTGCAAGCTCGATGCGGTCAGCCGCAGGTCGTCGATCAACGCCGCGATCCTGCGCGGCGTGCTCACTTGGTGCCCTTCCCTGCTGGCTTATCAGCCTTGTCCGCGCCCTTCTCCGCTGCCACCGGCCGCTCGGCCAAGACCTTCACCAGCTCGGCGCGCTGGCCTTCGATGGCTTCGACCTGACCACGCAGGCGGGCGGCCTCTTCCCGTGCGTCCGAGGACTGTTTCCGGGTCTGCGCAAGCTCTTCGCGCGCCTGTCCCAGCAGCGCATTGGCCTGCTCGGCAGCAAGCTGATGGCTGCGCGCTTCCTCACGCGCCGATGAGGCCTGACTGCGGGCCTGCTCGAACTCTTCCCGAACGCGGGCCAGCAGACCATTGGCCTGCTCGGTCGCGAGCTGGTGATTGCGCGCCTCTTCGCGGGCATGACGCAAGTCGCTTTCGGCCGTGGCTTTGACGCTGGCCAGCTCCACCCGCACCTGATCCAGCTCGGCGGCTGAGGACTTGCGCAAGGCTTCCAGCTCGACGCGTAGACGCTCGGCGGCTTCATGGGCACGGGCCAGCTCGGCGGCGTGCTTCTCGGCGTCGGCCCGGTTCGTTTGTTCCGAGGCGGCCAAGCGCTCGCGCAACTGGGCCAGCTCGACCGCCTGCGCCTGAGCATGGGCCTGCGACTCGGCGAGCTTGTTGGTCAGCGTCTCGACCTCAGCCTTGGTTTCGTCCAGCGTGGCCTCAAGGTCATCCACGGTCGTGGCAGCGTCAGCCAGCTCACGCTCGGCCTGTTCCCGCTGCTCGCCAGCCGTGCGCAACACCTCGGCCACCCGGCGCTCTGCGGCCTTGACCGCCTTGTCGTTCAGCTCGACGGCCAAGGTGGCGATCCGCTCGGTCAGCGCCTTGGTGACGTTGGCAACTTCCTCGGCTACCTCCACCGGCAGCTCGGCCACCGGCTGGGCCTGCGCGACCGAATTGCTCGCAAGGTGCTCGTCCCAGACCTGTCGCAGCCGTGTCGGATTGCCGCCGCCGACCTTCTGGCGCAGCGCGAACCCGGTGACGTTGCGCCCGGCCGCTTGCAGAGCCTGACCGGCTTCGATGATGGCTTCGACGGGAAATTCGGCTGGACGCATGGGACTCTCCTTGATCTGATGCCCTCAGTATAGCACAACAAACAAAGAAACAAACAAACTAATAAACAAATAAAAGGGGATTTTTTGAAGTGCGCGACGGCTGGTCAGCCTGCTCGACCACGGCCCGGTCGGTGGCGCGCTGAGGCGTTTTTTTTCATCGCTTTTCAGCGCCGCCGCATAAATAGGTGTGAGGCAACTTGCCCAGAAAGGAGGTGAATTTCATGCGCATCATCGTCATCGCACACAACGGCTACCCGTTCCGCAACAACGAGCACGCTGTGCTGATCGCCACAGGCATCACACACCACATCGTCTTGCTCAAGGACTGACCGTGACCCCGCCCCAGCCCGCAAGCTGGGGCTTCCGGGGCGGCCATCGAGCCGCCCTACTCGTCGGCCGTCAGCGGGCAGTGCGCGACCCTCGGGCAGCGGCTGGCCAGCGCACAGGCCTCGGCGAGCACAACCGGCTCGGCATCGTCTTGGCCGATCCCGCTCACCCATTCGATCCGCTGGAGCACGGGCACAGAGCGCCGCAGCTCGGCGCAGTGGTACGGGGTGGTTTTGGTAGTTTGCATGGGAGTCGATCTCCGGTGATGAACAAGCCACCATCCTTGCGTCACGACTTCCCCAGCGCCACACAAGCCGCTTGATTCGCTCGATTTATGTATATATATACCTACCTATATACATACGGTTTTCAAGTGGAAGCCGGGTCAAGGGCGTGACCGGAAGCCGCACGCGGAGCACAGGGCGCAGCCCGAGCACCGAACGGGTGAGGATCACGGCGCAGCGCACCCTTGATGCGGCTGGAACGACCAGAGCCTCACGTCAGAGGGGGATGTCAAGGGCAAAGCCCGCCCACATTCCCCCGCGACGTGTGGGGCAAGACCCCACGCGGGAAGCCGAAACCGAAGGGGTTTCGGTCGCCGGGACGGCGAAAGCGGCAGGCCGACCGACAGGGAGGGAAGATCGAAGCCCGCAGGGGTCGAGACTCGGCACGAGGCTCGATGCGAAGCACGAGAGCCCGGTCGATGCGCAGCAGCGAGCCGCCCGAATTTCACTGCGGCCGAACTGGACGACGCTGGCCAGCCACACCGGCACCGGACGAAAGCAGCTTGACGGCCTTCACGAAGTCGATGCCCAACAGGTGCATCACGAGGTCGATGCCGCCACCTCCACCCTTCCCTGCGCGCACGTCAAACCACTTGAGGCCCGTCACCAGAACTTCCCAAGCAAAGCCCGAGGGCGACGACAAAAACAGCCGCACCGTCCGCTTGTCCTTCTCCGGCACGAAGTCAGGATCGCGACGCCAGAACAACTGACCATCATCGCGCAGCTTGTCGAGCACCTGCGACAGCGGCATCTCTCGCACCCATGCGAGCGTTTCATCGTCAAAAGACCGTCGAGCCATACGCTACATCCTCCGAACTCCATTCAACCGACACGGCCGCCACGCCGAAAAGTGACAGGGGGGCCGCGCTGACGCGCGGCGAAACACCCTCCGGGCTTCGCCCTGCGCGCGGGATGATGGATAAGTCCTGCGGACTTACCCACAACCCACTTGCGGCTACTCGCGTTTGAAAAACGCTGGGGCTACTCAAAACCAAAACCAGCTCCATCTCAGCCATCCAGCACAGGCACGACACCCGGCCCAGCAGGAAACAGCTCAAGGGACACCGAAGCAGCACCCGGAACCCCGGCCCCCTGCGGGGCGGCAGTTACCTGATGTGCACCATGTTTAACATCCTCGGCCTTGCCCGAAGCGCCCCCCAAAATCGCCACGGCGACGGGCTTGAGCACTTCTTCGAGCACATGCTTGTAGGTGGCCACCGTCTGCCTTGTGAGGCCCGCCACGCGGCCGATAGCGGCTTGCGTGAGGGCTTCGCCCTTCTGTTGCAGCAGGCGGCACGCGGCGCGCACCTTGGACTCGGTGGCCTTGTGGCGCACGTCGTGGGTGCGGGCGGCGGCGAGGCGCTGCCGCTCGATCAGCGGCAAGTCCTTGTCGAGCTGCATCACGCCCCGGTGGCACCGGCCGCAGCCGGTGTAGCGATCCCACGTCCAGCGGGCGACCGACTTCACCGTGGCCTTGAGTGAGGACTGGGCCAGGTTGTCCATGAAGCCCAGCTTCTGGAAGCTGTTGCGGTTGTGCGCATAGGCTTCGAGCAGCCGCGTGAAGGTGGCAAAAGAGCCGCGCTCGCGCTCACGGTTCACGATGGAATAGGCGTAGTGGCGCAGGTGCTCGAAGAGGATGCAGTGCCGGGAATGGCTCACCTCGTCGAACTGCGGCCCCTTCCCCCACGGGCTGGACACAGCCAAGTCCACGTAGTCGGCCAACTCCCCCAGCTCGTAGACGTGGGCGTGCAGCTCGTGCGTCAGCCACCAAGGATGGCCGGGCGTCTTGGCCACGGGGCCGCTGTGGAAGTCGGTGTCGGCATCGAGCCGGGCAGCGAAGGCCTCGTAGACGGCCTTCATGTACGCGATGGGCTTGCTGCGGGCGGCCTCGGTCGTGCAGACCGGGGGAATCGCGTAGTAGAGGTGGCTGTGGCCGCTTTGGCGGTTGCGGACGATCAGATTGGGAGCAGGAAGCCCAGCGTCCTCCCAGATCATCGCCTTGGTGTGGTCGAGGTCGAAGATCAGCCAGCTCACAAAGCCGGGCCGATTGACCTGCATGTAGGGGTAGCGAATGGCGTATTCGCGCGGCCGGACGCGGGTGGCCGTCTTGTCGTCAGAGCAACGCGGCAGATAGGGCGCTTCCGTGAGCACGCGATTGAGCGCGGTGCCCGACTGGAAAAAGCGATCTGCGGTCTGGTTGTCTAGTGTCTGTGCCGTTGTACCTGCCATAACCCCTCATCACACGTCCCGTAGGGGCGTGCGCACGCTTGCGCGCAGGGCTTAAGACACGTACAATCAAAGCATAGTCAGTCGCTTCATTGCGTCTCTACAGAACTCATCCGCCAAGATGAATCCTGTACGTGTCTGGGCACCCTGCCCGGTTTCTCTGTCAAGGCCCGCTCGCCAAAGCGGGCTTTGTCGTTTCTGATCGTCCAGTTTCTTGCTGTCTGGTCAGCTCTCTCCTTCGTAGTCACCACGGATCACTCGTCGGCATCCACAGACGCCGGGGCTTGCTTGTAGCCCCGCACCATCGTCTTGGGCACCCAGTGCTCCGTGTTCACATCAAACTTCATGATCCCGTAGCCCTGCAAAACGCTTGCAGCGCCGTCGAGACTCTGGAAGTACCGAAGGCCGCCACGGGCAGCACCCAGCACTCGCTCATTCATTCCGGCCCGCACCACGATCAGAAGGCCCTTGTCACCGGGTTCCACTCGGGCGGCGGAAACCGACCCAGCGGCGATGAGTTCCTTCAAAACCTTCGGCGCGACCACACTAGCAGTTGTCGTCAGCATCGTTTATACCCTATTCCGCGCCCAATCGCAACAATATCAGAATTCGTTGCGCCTGTCGCTGCATGGTGTTGGTGTCGTCACTTGTATGGACTATAGTCCATACTGGAAATCGTTATATATATACATAGATAGGTATATATATACCTATCAGCCCTTGAGGAAGGCTTCCAGCGCCTCGATCACGATGTCCTTCTCCGTGACCCGGCCGCCCTTCTCTTCCGAGCGCTTGAGCGCTTCGCGCCGCAGGCGATCAGCCAGTTCCTCGGGGAAGTTGAAGATTTTTTGCACCCGTGCGCGGCCGTAGCGCTGCGTTTCCTCGGCAGCGGGCGGCGTGGCGGCCGGTGGCGTAGCCACGGTCGCAGGGGCGACCAGCGGCTTCTCGGCCTTGTCCGCCTCCCCGCCTTCGAGGAAGGCGGTCGGGTCTTTGGGCGGCTTGAACTGCGCCGTGTTGGGCTTGCCCTTCATGCTCATGCCATCACCTCCTTGAAGAAGGCTTCCATCTCGGCGATAGCGGCTTGATCGCGGCCCAGCTCCTGAACGGTCGCACCCTCGCCGATGGCGCGGCGGAAGGCCACGCGCTCGCAGACCTTGGTGGGCAGCACGGTCAACTTCTGCTCGGCCAAGAATTCCAGCATCTCGGCCGCATCCTTGGTGCGGGGATCGACACGGGTCAGCAGCACGCGCACGTCCAGCTCCGGGTTGTAGTCGCGGGCCAGCTCGACGACTTCCAGCAGGTCAGTCATGGCGGCGGCGTCCAGATTGGATGCACCGACCGGGATCACGGCGCGCTGGGCCAACAGCAGCGCGGAGCGCAGGCCCACGGAGTCACGGCCGCCTGCATCGACGACAACGTGCTCAAAGCCGGTGGCCAGTTGCTTGCCTTCGGCCAAGATCGCCTTGCCAGCGAGGCAGGTGGTGGTGGGCGATGGGTCGTATTGCGTCTCACGACGCCAAGCGGCCCAGCTCGCGGCCGAGGCCTGCGGGTCGCCGTCGATGAGCAGCGTCTTGCCCTGACGGGCCAGCATCACTGCCAGATGCACGGCGGTCGTGGTCTTGCCGACGCCGCCCTTGGTGTTGACACACGCGAAGATCATGGGTGCTCCTATCTATGTATATACATACCGATGGGCAGCGCAGCGGCTGGCCCTCGACCTGCCGGGTGCATCCCCGGCCCTGTGACTCGGTAAGTATATATATACCTACCGACCGCAAGCGAATGGTAGCAGACTTTTGAGCTTTTGCGTATAGTTCTACACATACGCAACCAACTAGAAGAAGAGAACGCAGCCCATGCAGTTCAAGACCGTCCGCCACCGTGACCAAGATGGCAACTACCACGATGGCAAAACCGTCCAATGCCTGCGCCGCGTCCGCGAGGTAACGCCGGACTTCCCCGAGGGGAAGAACGTGCAGCGCGTGGTGGCCAAGTTCGACCGGGCAGCGCGCGAACTGCCTGCCGAAGTGGCCGCCATCCTCACCCCGGCCGAGCTGGAAGAGTGGAAAGAGTGGCGCGTTAAACAGGACGAGGAGCACTTGAAGTCGGTAGCCCAGTACGAACTCGACACGCTGGCCGAGCGCTTGGGCGTCATCCGCACCGGCATCCAAAAGGGCTATGCCGCCACCGACAGCAAGAACGCCGTCGCGATCCGCACCGGAGCCAGAGCGGTGTTGCGCTTGCTGGCCGACCTGATGCCCGAGCCGGTGAAGGGGCGGCCGGTTGAGGAAGAGTACCTGCCTCAGATGCTCCCCAACTTCGCCACGCCCGGCACCCCGGAATTCGATTCCTACCAGCGGCTGCTTGAAGAGCACGAGCGCCGCAAAGCTCAAGACCAAGGAGGCTGACATGCGCTTTTGGACATTCGACCCCAACACCTGCCGCTTCGAGCGCGCGAGCAAGCAAGCCGCTTTGCACGCCGCCGACGTTGCCGTGGTCAACGACGACACCGACGTGCATGTCATCAGCGATCACCAGCCGCCCAAGCGCTGGCCCAGCGGCGAGCCGCTGGTGGTGGCTGGCGTCGAGTTCGAGCGCGAGCTGTTCGAGTAGGTATGTAGGTATATAGGTAGGTATATAGGTAGGTATATATATACATGAAGCCCACGAGAGCCATTGTCTTTGACGCCTTCGGCACCCTGATCCGCTACACCACGCGCCCGGCACCCTACGGGCGTCTGGTGGACGCGGCAGGGCGGCCGGTGGATCGGCTCGCCTGCCTGACCTGCAACGTGCCACTGGCAACCCTCGCCATCGAGATCGGCGTGGGGGACAAGCTCGATGTGATCCTGCCTGACTTGGCCGAAGAGCTGTCCGGCCTGCGCCTGTTCCCCGAGGTGGCCGACGTGCTCGCCAAGGCACGGGCAGCAGGGCTGCGTTTGGCGGTGTGCTCGAACCTCGCCTATGAGTACGGCGCGGCCGTGCGCGACCTCGTGCCCGAGCTGGACGCCTACGTCCTGTCCTACGAGGTGGGCGTGGCCAAGCCACACCCGACGATGTACCGGCTCGCGTGCGCCGAGCTGGGCTGCGCACCGGCTGAGGCGGTCTTCGTGGGCGACAGCAAGCGCTGCGACTTCGACGGGCCGCAGGCCTTCGGGATGAAGGCGCGTTGGCTGGATCGCAGGGGAGGGCAGTCGCTGGTCGATGCCCTCGCGGGGATTCTGTGACCTCGGTGGTGCTCGTCATCGACCTTGAGGCCACCTGCGACGATGCCGATGGCCTCCCGGCGAGTGATATGGAGATCATCGAGATCGGCGCGGTTTGGGCTACGGTTGAGGGCAGCGTGCTCGACACGTTTCAGGCGCTGGTGCGCCCCGTGGTACGCCCTCAGCTCACTCCGTTTTGTCGGCAGCTCACCAACATCCAGCAAGCCGACGTGGACGGTGCCGAGTTGTTCCCAGTGGTCGCGGCACGGCTGGCCAGCTTCGCCCAACGCCATCAGGCTCCGGGCGCAACTTGGGGCAGTTGGGGCCAGTTCGACGCCAAGCAGCTTGCGCGTGACTGCGAGCGACACGGCATCGACAGCCCGCTCGCAGCGTTCGAGCATGTCAACCTCAAGCGCCGATTCGCAAAAGCCCGGAAGATCAAGGAAGTGGGAATGGCCCGCGCGTTGCAGATGGTGGGCCTGCCGCTTGATGGCTCGCACCATCGCGGCCTCGACGATGCCCGCAACATCGCCAAGCTCCTTCCGTGGTCGCTGTAGGTAGGTATATATATACCTACCTATATACCTACATACACGCAGGAAGCCGGGGGGGGAGGGGTGTCGCCTTGCGATTGTGCGCGGCGTGCGATACAATGTATCTCAATCAGTCGCAATAGGAGGCCGTCATGGCTGCTACCACCACTATGGTTCACGTTCGCGTGGACGAGAACGTCAAGGCGCAGGCTGCGGAAACGCTGGCCTCGATGGGCCTGACCGTCTCCGATGCGATCCGCGTGTTCCTGACCCGTGTCGTCGCCGACAAGGAGCTGCCGTTCGCGCTCAAGGCACCGAACGCCACCAGCCGCGTCGCCATCGCCGAGGCCGACGAGATCATCAAGAGCCGTCGCGCTCGCTTTGCAACCGCTGACTCGCTCCTGAATGACCTCGAAGAAGCCAGCGGCAAGTAAGCGGGCAAACCTGCCTCGCGCATCGGACTACACCAAAGAGTTCCAGAAGGACTGGGTGCGCCTGTCCCACTCCGGCCGGTACGACATGACCCGGCTGAAAGAGGCCATGCTGCTGCTAATCGCCAACGATGGGCCGCTTCCGCCTGAATGGCTCGACCATCCACTGACGGGTGACTGGGCGGGCCATCGCGAGTGCCACATCGGCGGCGACTTCCTGCTGATCTACCGGCTCGACGACTCAGGCAAAAGCGGCTTGGTTGTTTTCGTGCGCAGCGGGACGCATTCCGAGCTGTTCTCGTGAGCCTGCATCCAACCCTCGACCCTCAACTGACCGGCAACGTCGGTCTGTACTACTGCTGCTACCGGCTCTCGCTGATGGGCTGGAACGTCATGCCCACGGCGCGCAACGCGCGAGGGGTAGACATCATTGCCTACAGCCGGGATGCCTCCCGGTTCGTTGGCGTGCAGGTGAAGGCCCTGAGCAAGCGCAACCCGGTGCCGCTGGGCACGTCGCTCGACAAGGTGATGGGCGATTTCTGGATCATCGTCAACAAGGTGGCCACCGCGCCATCGGCCTACATCATGCTCCCGTCCGAGGTGACGGAGCGCGCGCACCGTGGCGAGAAGGAGGGCAGAGTGTCCTACTGGCTACAGCCGACCGACTACGAGCACGAGACGTTCAAGGAAGCGTGGGAGCGCATCGGTCACGGCGCGTAGCCAGAAAGAAAGCCGCCTCGCAGAGCGAGGCGGTGAAAGACTGCGGGCATCAGGGAGGTAAACGCCGCTACAACGGCAGTCTCCCTCAATTATCAGGGCGAAAACTTGGGCGGCTGGCCCGGCGTGCAGTTGTAGAGCACGGGCAGCAGCGGGCCAATGAGGCTCACGGCCGCCATCTTCATGTCGTCGGCGTCAGCCTTCTCCCGCAAGTACCACACGACCTTCTTCACCACGTCGTCGCTGCTCGTGCCCTTCGGGATGCACACCCGCACGCGGCTGATCTGCTCGTTCTGCAAGGCACTGGCCACGCCCGTGATGAAGCCCTCGCAGTGGGCACGATCCGTCTGGTGTGGGCTGGTACAAAGCTCATAGAGCTGGCTGGTTTTCCAGAAGCTGGGGCTGACCATCGGCGGCTTGGCCGGGTCATCGGCGGCCATCGCGGGGCCTGCCAGCAGGCACGCCAGTACCGCGCTGGCCAGCAGGCGATCAGAATGGCACTTCGTCATCTTCCCAGCTCGCTTTCTTCGCTGCTTCGGCCTTCTGCTTGATCTTCAATTCCAGCGCCTTGATGAAGCGGATCGAGGCCGCGACGTGGTTGAAGATCAGCAGGCTCTCTTCGTAGTTCAGGATCGGGTTGTCGTGCGCAAGGCTCTTGTTATTGCGCACGTCATTGAAGGCTTCCAGCACCGAGATACTGGACTTCAAAATGCGCTCGGTCATAGCCGACTCAAGGTGGCCACCTTCCCGGAGCGCCTTGACGTACTCGCCGAAGACACTGTGTAGCGGCTTGTCACGAGTGATCGTGATGCCGTGCGGCTCGCACGTTACACGGATGAACTTGTTGACGAAGGTATGCAGTCGATCCAGCCCGCCCTCGGGCTGGTTCTTCTCGATGGCTTCGCGGACGTGCTCTGCCACCACCTCGAAATCCCGCTCATCTGCGATGGCGGTCAGCGCATCCAGCTCGGCCACCGGCTGGTCACTGAGAAGACGCTGTGCAATCTTTCGGCAGTCGTCGATCAGCAGCGGATTGCTGTCGCCAAAGCACTGCTCATCGGTCGCATACTCGATCAGCCCGCCAATGACCCGCCCCACGACATGATTGCCATCCACATCCCAGAAGGTACGCATCCGATTGGCCTTGGACGTACCCCGCGCCTTGTACCGTTCGGCATCAATCTCGACCCGGTACTCATCGAAGAAGTCACCGAAGGTGCGGTCAGAGAAGTTCAGGACATAGCCGCCACCCATACCAAGCAGCTTTTCCAGCTTGCGACGCTCACTTCCGCTCAGATCGGACATAGCTCCCCTACGCCATCTTGATCCACGCCATACCGACAAGGGCCGTCAGGACAAGCCCGGCAAGCACGGTGCTGGCATAGTGGATATACAACCGCCGCAACGCCCAGCGCACAGGCCGGGCTTCTGCCCGTCTCTGCTCGGCAATGAGTTGGGCACAGGCTCGATCACGGGCCTGCAACTCCGATGTGGCACGTTCCTCGGCGTAAAGAACTGCGGCCAGATAGTCGAGCATCCGGTGCTCGGTGATGTTCTGCTTCCACGTCTCGACTTTGACTAACGCTCCGGCCAGCATGGGTCGGGATCGGCCTTCGCGATGCTCGGGGTCGGTGTAGTCGAAGACCAGACCGAACTGCTCATAAAACCAGTTGCGCCGTGACTTGTTGTCACCATGCGCCTGTCCGGCCAGCAGCTCGATGCTATTGACGGTCGTCTCGGGCCACTGCTGCACCCACTGGACGATCTCATTCATCAAGTAGGTGCCGATTCGCTGGCCATCCAGCCCCGGCAAATCAAGGAATACCGCCCCTTTCGACATCGAGGTCGAAGTCAGCGAGACAGCATTGAAGTGGCGCGAGTAGCTGCCATCAAACCGCCCTTTGCCACCATCCCGGTGCGAAAACTTGGCTGTGATGCGCTGGTAGGAAAGCCGAATGGACGCCTCGTAGATCGTCCCATCCCGAGGATCGCGCCGATAGGTTTCCTCCCGCTCGACAAGCACCCAGCCCAATGCCTTGTCATCCGGGCGATCCTTGTCTTTGATCTCCAGCACGAGGATGCGCGGCTTTACGCTCTGGCCCTCGCGCCACCCGTTGTCGAAAGAAGGCAGCGCCATCGTCTAAGCGGTCTGCTTGATCTCGTCGGCCACTTGGCGGCAGACGGCCCGGACATCGAGCGAACCAGATGCGATGGCCTCAAGGGTGCCGTCATCAAGCGACTGCACAATTCGGGTAGCCCGGCGCTCCAGCTCCTGACGAGCGATGCGCTCCCAGTCGCTGACCTCCAGCAGTGATGCCAATGCCGTTTCATCAGCGCGTCCATACCCGCGCAAGACCTCTGAAAGCGCCTCAGTTGTGGTTGTCACCATCGTCCGGCCTCCAAGCCCGAATGATCGAGAACGGGCGATCAGCCCAGTCGTGCCGCCTCGGCGGCGATGTGCCCAGCCAAAGCCGACACGAATGTCTTGAGGCTGGTCATCGACGACAGCTCCGTGAAGTTGCCAGTATCCACCGCACTGCGTTCTGCCGCGATGACGGCAGCGGTCGTGTAGAGCTGCTCCTGCACCAATCTCTGACACAGCAAGTCATACCGCGTGAGATACGATGCCCCCTTGAACTCCTCGAAGACCGGGAAGTGCGGCGACGAGTCCCGAACGGGACGGCGGGACTCCGGCGCATCTTCGACCATCATCAGCCAGCCGACGAACGGGCGTGGCTGCTTGCCGAATGCCTCTTCCCGGTAGGCTGTCCAGAGGTCATGGGCTGTTCCGATGGCTTCCTCTGTACGGTTGTTGAAATTGTTGCTGAACGATGGCCCGACGTGGCTTTTCAGTTCGATGGCTGCGATCAGCTCGCCCTTGTAGATCACCAACAAATCCCACAGCTTTGTCGGGCGGAAGTAGCCGGGCAGGGTCAGCATCGCCCGGTTCTGGTGAATCTCGGCGTGGGCCAGACCATTGGCCTTGATGACATCGAGCACCAAGGCCAAGAATCCGTCCATGTTCTTGCCGCCTGTGACGCCAGCGCGTTCACCTTGGTCGGCCTTGCCTGACTCAATCTGCTTTTGCCGTGCAGCTTCACGGTTGCCCCAAAACGCCTTTACGGCGTCGCGGGCCTTCTGTTCGTAATCGACAAGATCAAGTGCCATTTATTCTCCATTGCCCCCAAGGGCAGATCGTTCTTCGTGGCTCAGCCCGTAGAGCCTGAACACAGCCCGGTTGCAGGCTTGCACGTCCCGCTTGATGGCTGCCTCAGCCAGCTCGCGGCGTAGCGGTTCAGGCACATCGGCCCAGCGTGGGATACGGATGCGGCGCAGGTATTGCGCTTGGAAGCGCAAGAAGCCACCTCGCATTCTCGTTGAGTACGTGGCCACGAACAGGCGCGAGACAGCGGACAGCAGCACAGCTTGCAAGGCCCGCAAATCCCAATCGTCCGAGGTAACGTAGTAGAGGTTGTGGCTTGGATACAGCTCGCCGCCCTCGAAAACAATGTGCGACTCACCCTTGATGTCAGGGATCAACAGCTTGGGCCTCGCAGCCAGCGCCGGGGTAATACGGTCAATCGTGCGATACCAGTTGGCAGGAGCCTTCTTCGCGCAATGCCGACCGGCAATCACATCCCGGCGAGCCTCAAGGTAGCGGCGCAGACGCGGATACTCGCCAAGATCGACCAGCCCTCCAGACTCGGCGAAGGGGTTGATGACCCCCTGACCACGCCACTGCACTTCGCCGGTCATGATGTCTTTGGTTGTCACCAGCGGCAGCTTCCGATCAGGCTCGACATCCAGCGACTCGAAGTCGCCGATGAATGCCTTGTCAGCGCCGGTCGCAACACCAATGCCAACCTTGCACCCAGCCTCCTCGAGCAGTGGGAACGCGCCCTCCAGACGGCGAATAAGCGCCATCTGGTCAGAAGACTCCAGCAGCCACGGCTCCGCACCATTGGTCACACGAGCGAGTTCCCGCACCGGGCCAGCATCCTTCGGAAGTGTCTGTGCCGAGAGCAGACCAGCCAGCGTGGTCAGCGTGGCCCGGTCTATTGACGGGCGGTGTGCGATGCGCGTCGCCCCGCCCCCCTCACGGCTGATGATGGTGATGGCCGGATAGGCGATCACATCGGAATGGAAGGCCGGTGTATCCACCATATCGACATAGACTTTCAGGTGGAACCGTTCGGCAACAAGGCTACGCAGTGGCCCACCGTAGCGGTTCTTCATCCAGCGATCCGCGCAGATAAAGCCCAGATTGCCGCCAGCAGACAATGCCGTCAGCGACCGCTCGATGAAGGGAATGTAGATGTCCGCCCGGTCATACATCGTCTGATAGCGGCTGCGGTACTCGGCCAGCAACGGGGCCGGAATCAGCTCAGGTCGAACGTAGGGAGGATTGCCCACCACGAAATCGAACTGGCCCTCCAGCGGAGCCAGCAGGAAGTCACCCTGCGACAGCCAGCGGTCAGCCAAGGCCGTCGCAGCATTCGCCGACAGCCCCTCACGCTTGAGCAGCGCGACAACGGCAGCGTAGGTGCTGCGGAAGGTGTCGTGGTGCAACTCCACCGCCCGGATGGCGTCGCCCAAATCATCGACCTCAGTACCATTGGGCCTTGCTGCTCGCCATGCACTCAGCAGCCGCTGAATGATCGGCAGCAAGAAGTCCCCGCCACCGAACGACGGTTCCAAAAGCCGCTTTTCGTGCAGCAGTTGATCCTCGGTATAGCCAGCCAGGTCGAGGATGAAATCGACCACCTCAGAGCGCGTGAAAATAGCCCCTCGAGCCTCGAGCCCCCCTTCTGTCGCCAAAGCCTCGGTCGCGGCCATGACAGGGCATACAGCAGCGGCAACAGGCTTATGAGCAACACTTGGCGCAAATGCCATGAATGACGACCTCACTAAATCATCGGCGATGCGCCGCGCTCTGGGCGCACCGCACCAACGTGCTTGTAAATGGTGGCGCGTGAAACGCCATAGCGTTTCGCCACGTCGGCGACCTGAATATCAGGATCACGCAAAAGCGCCTTGATCTCACGGACTTGCTTGGCGTCCAGCGCGGGCTTTCGCCCGCCCTTGCGACCACGAGCACGAGCAGCAGCCAAGCCTGCTTGAGTCCGCTCCCGAATCAGATTCCGCTCGAACTCGGCCAAGGCCGAGAACAAGTGGAAAGTCAGCTTCCCAGTCGCACTGCCAGTTTCGATCCGTTCCGTGACGCTCTCGAAGCCAACACCGCGCTGCTCCAACTCCCCCACGATGCGTACCAGATCGGGGAGCGAACGGCCTAACCGATCCAGACGCCAGACCACCAACGTGTCTCCCGCACTCAGGGCGCGAAGACAGTAATCCAGAGCAGGCCGATCAGCAGACTTCCCGCTGACCTTCTCTTCGTAGATGTCGGCACACCCGGCACGGGTCAAAGCATCCCGTTGTAGGTCGAGCCGCTGGTCATCCGTTGAAACGCGGGCATAACCAAGACGCTTTCCCATACCTTTACCAAGCGTAGATAAACAGACGGATATTTTTACACATAAAGGCCGATTCCACACGGGCTTTATGTCATTTTCAGAAGACGACCGCACCAAACATCAGAAGCCGATTGCACTATGCCGGTGAAAGAAAAAAACTGGCCAAATTCAGTACGAGCTAAGCCTGCCTGTAGGGTCTCCACCGGCCAAGCCGAGTACCTCGGCCAGGATCGAGCTTGGCGTTGATTTCATTGGGTGCTGTCAGATAGGGCCTTGCTCTCATCGCACAACCTGATAAGATAGTAATAAATTACTTTCTTTTGGATTGGCGATGAGCGAACACCCTAAGCACCTTCCGGCTGATGAACGGCGAGCGGCCACCGTAGAGGCGGTGATCAACCTGGCGGCTGAGCAGAATCCCAGCGACATCACCACCACGGCGATCGCGCAGCGCATGGGCCTGACCCAAGGCGCGCTGTTCCGGCATTTCCCCACCAAGGATGCCATTCTCGAAGCAGTGATGACGTGGGTAGCTGAGCGTCTTCTTTCCCGAGTAGACAAGGCGGCCCAGAACATCACTTCTCCTCTTGCCGCGCTGGAAGCGGTCTTCATGGCTCATATCGACTTCGTTTCCGAGCATCCAGGCGTGCCACGGATGCTCTTCGGAGAGTTGCAGCGGCCCGGAGAAACACTCCCTAAAAGGATGGTTCAGACCTTGATTCAGCGGTACGGAGAACGCTTGCGCCATCTGCTGGAGAGGGGCAAGGCGATAGGCGAGCTTAATGCCAGCCTCGATATCGAGGCTGCCTCGGTATCGTTCATCGGCTCCATCCAGGGCTTGGTGATGCAGTCGCTCATCGCGGGTGACGCCGCTCGCATCCGTCGCGATGCCTCTGGTGTTTTTGCAATCTATCGTCGTGGCATTGGGAGTGCGTCATGAAATTTCCACGTCTACAACGCCGCACATTGGCCCTGGTCGCCGTCATCATTCCACTTCTACTGCTTTTCATCTATGTTGCTTTGCGTTCAGGGCCGTTGGCTCCTGTTGCAGCTACTGTCAGCACGGTAGAGTCCCGCTCCGTTGCCCCAGCATTAGCTGGTATAGGGACAGTGCAAGCGCGCTTTACTTACAAAATCGGCCCCACCGTTGCCGGGCGCGTCAAACGCTTGGATGTGCATGTCGGCGATACCGTTAAAGCAGGGCAAGTGCTCGGTGAAATGGATGCGGTGGACCTGGACGATCGCATCAGCGCTCAGCAGGCTGCAATCAAGAGTTCCGAAGCTGCACTTCGACAGGCTGCTGCCAAAGAAACTTTCGCGCAGACACAGGCCACACGCTATGAGCAGCTTTTATCGGTGCGTGGCACCAGCGAAGAAACGGTAGTCACCAAACGGCAAGAACTGGCTGTGGCGAGCGCGGCATTGGTCGCCTCGCGAGAAGATATCGCGCGTCTGCGCGCAGAGTTGGAAGCGCTCCGCGCTCAACGCGGAAACTTGAGGTTAGTGGCACCGGTTGCCGGACTGGTCGCAGCACGCGATGCAGACCCTGGCACCACGGTGGTGGCGGGGCAAGCGGTAATCGAAGTAATTGACACCGCAAGCCTGTGGGTTGATACACGCTTTGATCAAATCAGTGCCGAGGGACTGGCTACAGGGCTTCCAGCCAAGATTGTTCTGAGATCACGGCGATCTCAGGCTGTGGCGGGACACGTATTGCGCATCGAGCCTCGCGCCGATGCAGTGACTGAGGAAACCCTGGCAAAAATCGTTTTCAACGCGCCTCCAGTACCACTTCCACCATTGGGTGAGTTGGCGGAGGTGACTGTGCAACTGGGCGAATTGCCTGCCGCGCCGACCATCTCCAATGCCGCAATTCGGACAGTCGATGGAAAACGCGGTGTATGGAAGCTGGTTGAAGGAGGTTTGACTTTCACTCCGGTCGTGCTGGGCCGCTCCAGTCTTGATGGCCTGGTTCAGGTAGTTGAGGGCTTGAGCGTTGGCGATCAGGTCGTGCTCTACAGCGAAAAGACACTCAGCGCCAAGAGTCGGATTAACATCGTCGATCGTCTGCCAGGAGTCTCACCGTGATCAGCCTGGCCGGACGCGACATCCTTCATGCCTGGGGTAAATTCATCTTTACGGGCATTGGCTTGGGCCTGTTGATTGGCGTCACGCTGACCATGGCGGGTGTGTATCGCGGCATGGTCGATGACGGTAAGGTGTTGCTGGACAACAGTGGTGCCAACTTGTGGGTGGTACAGAAAGACACCCTGGGCCCTTATGCCGAGTCTTCCAGCATCCCTGATGACCTGTGGCGCAGCATCCGCACTCTGCCGGGCGTGGCAGAGGCCGCCAATGTGACCTACCTGACCATGCAGGTCGGAAGAGGTGAAAAAGATGTTCGTGCCATGGTCGTGGGCATCGCGGCAGGCGAACCGGGAACATCAGGCTGGCCACCTCAATTGGTCGCGGGACGCCAGATTACGCGTGGCCACTATGAGGCGGTAGCGGACATCGCCACAGGGTTTCGGCTGGGCGATGAGGTGAAGATTCGCCGCAACCATTACACAGTCGTTGGCCTGACCCGCCGCATGGTTTCCTCCAGTGGCGATCCGATGGTGTTTATCCCACTCAAGGATGCGCAAGAAGCGCAATTCCTCAAAGACAACGATGCCATCCTGATGCAGCGTCGCCGCACCGAAGCCAATCCGGTTTTCAACCGCCCCGGCGTGCCCGGTCTGCTCGATGCTGTGATTGCCTCACAAACCAGCAACAACTCGGTGAATGCCGTGCTGGTTCGTATCCAACCCGAATACTCTCCACAGGAGGTGGCCGAACCGATACGACGCTGGAAGCGGCTCACGGTTTATGACCGCGCACAGATGGAAGAGATTTTGGTAGGCAAACTCATTGCCACATCCGCCAAGCAAATCGCCATGTTTCTGGTGATTCTGGCTGTGGTCAGCGCCGCCATCGTGGCATTCATCATCTACACCCTGACCATGGACAAAATTCGCGAAATCGCGGTGCTCAAGCTCATCGGCACACGCAACCGCACCATTGCGGGAATGATCTTGCAGCAGGCGTTGGTACTTGGGGTCATCGGTTTTGTCGTTGGCAAGATCACGGCTACCTTCGCTGCACCCTTGTTTCCCAAATACGTATTGCTGATGCCCATCGATTCAATCTTGGGTTTCTTCGCGGTGATGGTTATTTGTGTGCTGGCCAGCGTTGTCGCCATCCGTATGGCACTGAAGGTCGATCCGGCCGAAGCGATTGGAGGCTGAACATGACGGCAAAAGGCATTCACATCGAAGGCTTGAGCAAGCGTTACGGAGAGAGAGACACTGCGGTTCTCGCCTTGAAGAACGTGAACATGCAGGTTGCGCCGGGCGAGGTGGTTGGCCTGATCGGCCCTTCCGGTTCCGGCAAGAGCACGTTGCTCAAGTGCCTGGGAGCCGTGATTGACCCCACCGCCGGTCGCATGGTGCTGGGAAACGAGGTGATTTTCGACGATGAATGGAAAGTGCGCGACCTGCGGGCTTTGCGCCGCGACAAGATCGGTTTCGTGTTTCAAGCGCCGTACCTGATCCCGTTTCTCGATGTCACCGATAACGTGGCGCTCTTGCCGATGCTCGCGGGTGCCGGCAATGACGATGCGCGAAAACGCGCGCTCGAACTGCTCACCGCTCTGGATGTGCAGCACCGCGCCAAGGCCATGCCGTCACAACTCTCAGGCGGAGAACAGCAACGCGTGGCTATTGCTCGCGGCTTGGTCAATCGACCACCAGTGATCCTGGCTGATGAACCAACGGCACCGCTGGATTCGGTGCGTGCGATGTCTGTCATCCGCATCCTCAACGACATGGCTCGGCGTTTTGAAACCGCCGTCATCGTCGTCACGCACGACGAAAAAATCATCCCGACGTTCAAGCGCATTTACCATATCCGCGATGGCGTCACTCACGAGGAAGCGGGTGAAGGGCGCAGTTTTGAATGACTGCGCCACTCGTTATCGATGTCGCTGAAAAAAGAAGGGGGTCTCATGAACAGCACTAAAAAACCGTTCCTGGTCATTTCCGCCGTGCTTTTCACGGTGATGACCATATCAGCCACCCCTGTCGGCGCGCAGACGGAAAAACCCGCAAAGCCGATGGCACTACGCGGTGTGATGGACAAATTAGGCCGCGACATGCAGGCCATTACAGGCGCAATTTCCAAGGAAGAGTGGGCGGTGGTTGTCGAGTTGGCTCCGAAGATTGCCAACCACGCAGAGCCTCCCGTCGCGGAAAAAATGCGCATTCTTGCTTGGCTCGGAACCGATGCTGGGAAGTTTCGCAGCCACGATGGGCAGACGCACGAATCTGCTACTGCTATGGGCGACGCAGCCAAGCGTGGTGATGGTCTAGCCGTTATCTCTGCTTTTTCGAAGGTACAACAAAGCTGCCTCGGTTGTCATCAGAGCTTCCGTAAGCCGTTCATGGAGCATTTTTATGAAAACCGATGACCTGACTTGCACAGGCCAATGCACGAAACCCAGTCAATGGCCGGCCAGAGCCCTGACATCTCTCGCACTTGTTGGTTTGTTGGCTGGTTGTGCGGTCGGGCCTGACTTCAAACGCCCCGAAGCGCCGACTACATCTAATTACACCGTTGCCACCATGCCAGCGCAAACCGCCTCGGCCGCAATCCTTTTGGGGGAGGTGCAAACCCTCCGGGTCGGTCGGGAGGTCAGTTTGGAATGGTGGCACAGCCTGGGGTCATCCAGACTCGATGCACTGATTGCACTGGCTTTACAAAACAGTCCAACGTTAGCCTCTGCAAAATCGACGCTGCTGCAGGCGCAGGAGCTTCATGCTGCGCAAGCGGGATCAACGCGCTACCCCCAAGTCGATGCGAATATCGGTGCGCAACGCCAACGGATGAGCCCCAGCGGTCTCGGACTGGCCGGCGATGCACGTGAGTTCAGTCTTTACAACGCCAGCGTTGGCGTGCATTACCGCCTCGACTTGGCTGGAGGGAATCGTCGTGCGTTGGAAGCGCTGGCCGCTCGTGTGGACTACCGGAGCCATGAACTGGCGGGCGCGCAACTGACCCTTGCGGCAAATATCACCACCACCGCCATTGTCCGAGCAAAACTCGCGGGTCAGCTTGCGGCCACCAAAGCGATGGTCGAAGCACAGGACGAGCAGATCAATGTCACCCGCAAGCGGGTGCGTCTTGGTCAAGCAGCACCGGACGAGCTGCTTGCACAGCAAACGCAGACCGAACAAACTCGTTCTGGACTACCCCTTTTGCTCAAGCAACTGCAACAAAGTGAGCATCTTCTGGCCACGCTTTCCGGCCAGGCCCCTGGTGACGCGAAGGTGCCCGATTTCACTTTGGCCGAGTTCAAACTGCCCACCGAATTGCCTCTTGTGATGCCTTCTGATCTGGTGCGCAGACGGCCTGATATTCAGGCGGCAGAAGCATTGCTCCACGCGGCGAATGCCGAATATGGGGTGGCGATCGCCAAGCTGTATCCTCAAATCAACCTCAGTGCAAACCTTGGCTCGCAAGCACTCACAACCGGGGCTCTTTTTGGCAGCAACTCTGCTGTTTGGAGTGTGCTGGGGCAGTTGACCCAGCCACTATTCAATCCGGGACTACCCGCAGAAAAACGGGCATCGCTGGCAGCATTGGATGCCGCAGCGGCAAATTATCAGGGCGTTGTGCTCGACGCTCTGCGCAACGTGGCGGACACATTGAGCGCACTGGAGCACGATGCACAGGCATTGAGTTCACTCGCGCTTGCAGACTCAACTGCACAGTCTTCCCTTGAATCCACTGGGCGTCAGTATGCGCTTGGCGCAGCCAGCTACACGCAATTGCTGATTGCAAGGCAGCAGGCTCAACAAAGTAGCATTGCCTTGGTCGCAGCGCAGGCGCAACGGCTTGCTGATAGTGCCGCACTATTTCAGGCGATGGGTGGAGGTTATGATGGATTGAAGGTCAAGCCTTACTGAGCAACTTCGTTCCGTCAGAACGCAACTGACCGGTGGGTGAAATATGCCGGTACAGGGTCTGCCGAGTAATTCCGAGTTCTTGGCACAAATCGCCAACCTTGGTTTCCGGCTGACCCATCGCCGCCATTGCCAGGCGCAACTTGGCCGCCGTCATCTTGAAAGGCCGACCGCCTTTGCGGCCGCGTGCCCGTGCCGACGCCAAACCCGCCACGGTGCGCTCGGCAATCAGCTCGCGCTCGAACTCGGCCAATGCCGCGAAGATGCCAAAGACCAGCTTGCCGGCGGCGGTCGTGGTGTCGATGGCCGCGCCATGCCCGGTCAGCACCTTGAGGCCGATGCCGCGTCCGGTCAGGTCGTGCACGGTGTTGATGAGGTGCCGCAGGTCGCGCCCGAGGCGATCCAGTTTCCACACGGCCAGCGTGTCGCCTGGCCGTAGCGCCTTGAGGCAGCTTACCAGACCGGGGCGATCCTCGCGTTTGCCGGATGCTTGATCCTCGTAGAGATGGTCCGGATCAACGCCGGCAGCAATCAGCGCGTCGCGCTGCAAGTCGGTCGCTTGAGAGCCGTCCGCTTTCGATACCCGCATATAGCCGATCAACATTTTGCACCTGTCACATATACGTTCGATTATGTGACAGTGTGAGCCAGAAAGCTCTGGCCGTCAAAATTTGTCACTTAACCCGTAATTTTGTCTAAGACATGCAAAGGGTTCATCAGGCTCATAATGTGACAGAAATTCCGGAGGGATGCCTTCCTCCGCGAAGGTGGCGCGCAACTGTTCCAAGGAAGCCGGGTCGCGCCGACCATAGGAAGCCAACGCGAACAGCGAGCGTGCCGTCTCGGGGTTGTGCCGCGCTTCAATGATGGCCTCGTCGATGGCCTGGACTGCACGCTGCCAGTGATTGATGGGTTCTGGCTTCGGCGCTTTCGTCGGTAGGCCGCTGGTGAACCCGGTTTGGGGCTCGGACCAGAATAGCTTTGCCTGCTCGCCTGGCGGGCTTATGTCCCTCACCTCAATCAAGTTGATTGCCGTTGCCGCCGCCTCCAGCATCTGCAATCGTACTGCCGGGTTCAGGGTTTCATACGGTCGCCACAGACTTTGCCCAGCACGCAGCGGATGCCCGCAGCTTTCCCAGACTTGGCGGAGATACCCCGCGCAGGTTCCACACGCGGAAAGTGGGGTGTTCAGCTCATCGAGCAGCGTGCGTAGCAGCCGAAACCACAATCCGGCGTGGATGCGCCGGCGCGGCAGCTCCACATACCCCATGGTCAGCGCCTGCCAGGTGCGCCGGTCCATCGCCGCAATCGGGTCGCTGGCGGTGCGTGGGGCGGCATCGGCATTCTCCCAGCCGAGAAAACGCCCTGGCACGCCCCAATAGGATTCCAGCCAGCAGCCATGCAGCGGGCAGCTCAGCATCAGGGGCAGCTTCCACACGAGCAGTACGGCTTGGTTCTCCGGATCGTTCAGGCAGAGCGGACAGGCGCGGTGTATCGGCTGGCTGGGGAGCCAGGCACGCCAGCTCGTGATGGATCGCGTCTTACGGCGGAGTCTTGGCAGCAGCACCGAGAGCTGAAACGCATAGGTTTCCAATGCGTCTGGAATCTGATCATCAAGGCTGTCCAGTAGCCAAGGCACCCAGCCGGCGAAGCTCATACTGCGCAGCCGGTCCAGCTCGATGCCGCTCCGTTGGGAAAGCATCGCCAGCAGCGAGAGTGGTGGCACGGTGTCTAGGTCATCGACGTGGCCGTGACCAAGATCGTGCTCCAGTAGGTCGGGCACCTCCATGTGATAGCAAAGGGCCACGCGGTTGAGCCATGAGGACAGCGCCTCGCCTTCTTTCGGGGCGGGATGCAGCGGCCAGCGTGGTGCCGGCTTCACATCAATTCCCGCTCGAACTGGCGTCGCCGCTCGCTGGGGCCGGTGTAATCGGCCATGCTGAGCGTGCGGTGGTTGATCGCTTCCTCGCCGCTCTCCACGGCGGCAATGGCCGCCGCCATCAGCAGGTGCGCCAGCTCGCCGATGGTGCCCTCGCTGCGCGCGAGCAGGTAACGGGCCATGTCCGCCGTGGCAATCGGCGAGGATCGCCGCAGCGGGAGCGAGGCGGCGAAGCTGGCCAGCAGCGAACAGCAATCGTCGTTGTCCTCCCACACCGGCAGCATCATCGGCTCGAAGCGGTTTTCCAACTGGTCATCCGAACGGATCGCCAGGTAGGCGTCGCGCGTGCCGACCCCGACCAGCGGGATGCGCAACTCGTTGCCGAGGAAACGCAGCAGGTTGAGAAATTCCCGACGGTTGACGCTGTTGCCGGCCAGGACGTTGTGCAGCTCGTCGATGACCAGCATGCGCACCCCGACCTTGCGAAGCAGTGCCAGCGCCAGTTGCTCCATTTCCGGCAACCGTGGGCGCGGACGCAGTGGCGCACCCATCGCGGCGAGCAGCGCGACATAGAAGCGCATCACCGACGGTTCGGACGGCATCTGCACGACCAGCACCGGGATGTGTTCCTGGTCGGCGTCAGAACTGGCCGGATGCGTGCGCCGGAACTTTTCGATGATCATCGACTTGCCGTTGTTGGTCGGGCCAACCAGCAGCAAGTTGGGCATGCGTTGTTTGTTCGGCCACGCATACAGCGTTTCCAGCCTGTTCAACGCTTCGACCGCGCGGGGGTAGCCAATCCAGCGGTCGGCGCGGATACGCTGCACGCGCTCGTCCGCTGGCAGACGGGCCAGACCCTGCGCCGCCGGCAGCAGGTGAGACAGGTCGATAATGGGATATTCGTCCACGGCTACCACTCCTCGATCTGGTCGAACGGTTTGGCCGGCGGCAGGTTGTCGGCCTGCGGGTCGGTAATGTCCGTTCCCGGCGGAACGGGCTTGTCCGGCCGAGCGGATGCTTTGAGGTGTTGCCGACGATCCGCGTCACGCCGAGCCTTGCGTGTGGCCTTCTGCGCGGTGGTCACGATCTCGCGCATCTGGCCGATCATGCGGAACAGCACCGACTCATCCACCTGTTCGCGCCCTTGCTGCCGCAATTTCGCCAATGCTTGGCGTTGCTCCCAGAGGGTGACAGCCGGGTGCGACAAGGTACGGTAGGGGATTTCCAGGTAGTGCTGACCCTCCGGTTCCAGCACCCAGATACGGCTGATGTCGCGCGGGTCGCGCCGGATCAGGAAAGAGGGCTGGCGGTCGCGCCGTGCGATCCAAGGTTTGAGCGCGTCGGCGTAGTAGTGGATGTGGTCGATGACGAAGCCGGTGCGGGTCAGCGTGCGGCGGAGGATGGGCAGAAAATCGACCAGGAAAGCCGTGGCGCGGGTAACGACTGCTGGCACACCGATGCGCGCCACAGCCTCGGCCCAGCGCGCGGCCGGCGGCTGAAGCAGGCCGTTGTGCACGGAGCCGTGATAGGTGCCGACTGCCAGTGCGAGCCAGCGCTCCAGCTCGCGCAGTGTCAGGGCGGCCATCTTCTCGGAGTCGTACTCCCCGCGTTGGTCGGGATTGGAGAAGGTCGTTCCAGGCAGTTCGTCGTGGATCATCTGCATCGCCGTGCCGATGATCCGCTCCACGATGCCACCGTAGTGCGGCTGCCCGAGCGGACGATAGTCCAGCCGGATGCCATGCTGCTCGCAGCCCCGGCGCAGGGCCTCGCTCTTGAATTCGGCCGCGTTGTCCAGGTAGAGCAACATGGGCTTGCCGCTCATCGGCCAGTCCATTTCCACGTCCAACCCTTCCAGCCAAGGGCGCTTGTCGCAGGCGACATGCGCGAGGCAAAGGCCGACCGAGACGGCGGACGGCGCTTCCAACGTGACCACCATGCCGAGCACACAGCGGGTGAACACGTCGATGGCGATGGTGAGGTACGGACGGCCGATCGGTTGCCGGTCGCGCTCGTCCACCACGATCAGGTCGATGACCGTGTGGTCGATCTGCACCTGCTCAAGCGGCGCAGTCACGGCGGGAGGCACGCCGCCGGCACCTTGGAGGTCTCGGGACGCATCCTGGCCTTCCCGGCGGCGAGTGACTTTGCGCGGATCGAGGCCGGCGATCCGCAACGCCACAGTGTTGCGCGCCGGCACCCGCAGCTTCTGCGCTTTGCAAGCCTGCGCGACCTCGCGGTGGAACGCCGCCAGGCTGCGCTTCTGTTTGGTCAGAAACCGCTTTTGCAGCAGGTCGCGGATGATGCGTTCGATCGGCTCCGGCAAGCGGCCCTTACCTTTGCCGCCGCTCGACTGCCCAAGAACCAGGTCAGTGACCAGCCCCGAGCCTTGCCGGGCACGGCGGATCAGGATGTAGACCTGCCGCCGGGACAGACCCAGTACCTGGGCTGCCGCGTCGGCCGCTTCATGCCCTACCGTCTCCGACTGTGCCAGCGGCCCGATGATCTCCGCGCGACGGCGCGCACGCTCCCATGCCTGATCTGGCAGGGTGGCAACGCCGTGCTCGGTAATCGGTGTGGTATCGGTCGCCATGCTCACCTCGCTTTGGTGCACACGAGTATTGAGCATAGTCGAGATCGGTGCGGATGACTTCTGATATTACGCCGTCAGGAGTGGCCTGCACACTTGGCGTCACGCCCCGTCAGTTGGTGCAGTCGTCTTCTGAAAATGACATTTATGCCCGCTTCTCGGATGCCTGAGAAACCACCGTTTAACTGACACTTGCGCACCCAGAGATTCATTGATAGAGTTTAATTGATTAAATCCAATCAATCCAACTAATTCAATGAATGGAGAAGAACATGGGAAAACCCAAGAGTACCGATCTGGTCGTGCAGCCCCCGCTGGCAATTCCTCTGAACATTGATCCTGAAAAGGACAGCTACATCATCAAGGGAGGGGCAGGTGTAGCGGTAGCCCACGTCAAGAAGCCTTCCGGCGAAGTTTTTTCCGTCCACGTCCGCGCGAATGGTGCCTTTCGCCAAATGACCCACTTCGATCCATCGCAGTTGACCGTCGATGAGCGCCGTCGCTTGGAATTGGACTTGTACGAGAAGGGCCACACACAAAGCGACATCGCCGACCTCGTAGGCGTGAAGCAACCAACCGTGGCTCACGACTTGAAATTGATGCGCAAAGCCAACGGCTCTTGAGGTTCCCCAAACACACCGGCCGCAATGTGTAGGTATATATAGACCTACTTACAAGGCATCACCCAGCGATCTCATTCAAGCATCGCGTCTCGGCGCGCTGCCGCACACCTTGCAGGAAGGCGTGCAACGCGCGGCGCTGCTCGGCCTCTTCGAGCTTGCGGTACTGGGCTTGCAGGGCCGCGATCTGCTCGGCGATCTCGCGCATCTTGTGCGTCATCTCGACCCGCATCATGCGGTGGTCAGGCTTGCAGGCGGTGTAGTCAGTCTTGGGCATGGGCATCTCCATTGATGAGTTGAATGTTGGTGGCGGCCATCACGATGGCCCGCGCCTCGATGGCGTAGACGATCAGCTCCGCGCCATCGTCTGCTTCGAGTCGCAGCATGTCCGAATCGCTGGCAATGAACTCGGCACGGAGCGCACGACCGATGTCGCGCAAAGCCGCTTGGTCGATCTCGCCGGTCAGGCTGGCCAACTGGCCCGTGCCCGGCTGCGCGGCCGGAATGTGCAGAACCTCAAGCCCAGAACCGGGCAGCAGGTCGGGAAAGCAGACAGGGCCACGGCGGGCACGATGAGCTACCGCCTGCAAGGCTTCGAGCGTGGCTGCAATGCTGCGCGTGCTTGCAGCAGGGCGGATGCGCGCAGCCACCCAGCGGGCAGCGGCAGCAAGCTCATCGGCCGAAAAGCCTTGTGGCAGTTCAGGTGTGAGCGTTTCAGCGCGCGGCATCAAACACCCATCCTCGGCCCTTCGTGCGCTGGATCGCGGCCTTCGAGCCGCAGGAACTGCTCACGGTAGCGCTCGATCTTGGCCAGCATCCGCGAGCCGTCAGGGCCATAGGCATAGCGTGCTGTTCGCTGAGCGTAGTCATGCCAGTTCCGCCCCTCGTCTGTGGTGCGAATCGACGGCGCGCAGGCCTCAAGCACGGTGGCGATCTCATCCTGGCCGTGCCCGGTAGCCCTGAGCCGCACGGCGATCATGGAATCGACTCGCGACAGGTCGATCCCGTCGCCTTTGTGACGCGCAGCGATGTCGCGGTAGTGCGCCTCGTAGGCATTGGCAGGCGGCGCAGTGCGGGCAGCAACAGGCGCGGCAGGCCTCCGCTCTTGTGCCACCCGGACTTCCTCGTCGAGCTGGCGAGCGACGACACAGCTCAGTGCGTATGCCTTATCGCAGGTGCAGGCCACGGCGTGGCGCAACTCCACCACTGGGAAGGTGCCATCAGGTCGCTGGTACTTCGGCGTAGGCGCACCCGGCTCCCATTTGCGGTTCTCAAACCCCGGCGCGCGGTGCGGGTGGATGCAGGCTTGCAGCTTCGGATCGCCATATTGCTTGTTGAGGGCGACGATGAGGCGATTGCCTACGTCCTGATCGTCCGAACGGCCCAGCTTGGGCACGTTCAGGATGGCTTGCAGTTTGCCCGGACTGGACTCCATCACCACCGCAGGCCGGTAGCCATCGGCGAGCATCTGGCGCAGGCTGGTATCGCTCAGGTCATCGACCAGCACATGGTGCATCCGCTCGCTGCGCGGGGTGTAGTACAGGTTCTCGCCGCGTGCGTGGAAACGCAGCAGCTCCCGCATCCGCCGCTCCACGGCTGCCGCGTCCACGCCGTCCTTGCCACCCAGCACGAAAGCCTTGCGATGGTCGGCCGCCATCTTGATCGACGTGAGGGTGTACCTGTCCGCACCGATGGCCGCGTGGTACTGCTCAAAGAGCTTCATCTGGGGCGTGCGCATTGCTTCCTCCCGTGCTGCCTTGCGTGCTTCCTTGGCCGCTTCCACCTGTGCTTGCAGCTCGGGGTTAGCGATGCGGATGCCGTGCTCCGCAGCGAGCCGAACGCAGGTGGCCTTGTATTCCTCCGAGCCGAACACCGTGACCTTCCCCCACTTGGCAGCGCCAAGCTGCAACGCGGCTAGGGTCGCAGCCTCGTCGTGGGCCTCCTGAACGTCGATTCGACGGCCGTGGTCAGTGAATGAGACAGGCTCAGACACACCCCCCGCCGCCCCTTGGCGTCGGTACTCGACCGTGCTGCCAACAATCTCGCCCGCAAAAGCGCGAAGATCGCGAGGCAAGGCCTCGTTGTCGCCGTCGCCCTCAAGGCGCAGCGGCTCGTGACGGTGGTAGCGGAAGTCGCCAGCGGCATCGGAGCTGAACCACTTAGACAGCCATTCGTTGTATTCGGGCCATGCTTCGCGGGCATCCCGCAGCGCCTTGGCTTCGCGCCGATGGCGCTCCCTGATTTCCAGCTCGGCCTGCTTGGCCTCGGCCGCCGCCACGCTGCGCATGGCATTCAACAGCTCGCCCCTGCCCTTCCAGTTCTGAGCAGCGATGGCCGCGCTGCGCTCCGCCTTCTGGGCGCGGAACTGGGCAAGCTCGCGCTCGTACCGCTCCTTCTCTTCACGCAGCTTCTGCGCGAGGTGTGCGCGATGATGCTTCGCGGCCGTGATGTAGTCATCCCAGCCGGGCAAGTCCGGCCGCAGCGGCTCGGGCTTGCGCTCCACAGCCACGACGGCAGCGTCAGCAGGCTCGAACGCACCAAGCCGCTTGGTGAGCTTCGGCAAGCTGCACCAGTGCCCTGCCGTGCTCGCCTTGACGGGTTGATCGCCGACGTAGATGTGTGCTCCCACGCCACCGGCCTTCTCGTACCGCATACCACGCTCGGCGAGGCCTTGGTGCAGTTCGGCCCAGCTCGATGCAGACCGGATGAGTTCACCAGCCTCTTCGATGGCGATCCGCGCCGCGCTCTTTTGGCCTGTTCGGTTTTCCATGTCACCGGCACGAGTCGGGACAGTGGGGACGCCATCCAACTTGCCAACACGGGCGACGGTGCCATCGTCCATCACCGTGTAGCGCGCCCGTCGCTCCGGCCGCCACCCTTGGCGGTGCTCAATCATGGCTACCGTGCGTTGGGCCGCCTCTTTCCACCAGCCCTTCGCTGGCTTCACGACGAGATAGGTTTCCGGGTTGACCTTGTTGATCGAGATATGCAGGTGGATGTTGTCGGTGTCCTTATGCAACGCCGCGATGACTTGATGTTTCTGGAGCTTGAGCTGTTCGAGAAAGACATCCAGCAGTTCCTCGATTTGCTCGGGTGTGGGCTGCTCATCCTCGTGCCACGATGCAACCCAATGCTGGATCGGGTACTTGGACTTCTTGCATTCCATCGCGAGCGCAACCATCTCGGCTTGCTGGCCCTTGAAGGTGCTCGTGTTGAAGCCGCGCGTCGTGAGGTAAAGCACCTTCTCTGGCTGCTCACCGTCCCCGCCGTGAATCACACCGTCTTGGTCGATGTGATACCCGAGGCGAGTCAGGCGGGCCGCGTCATCAGGCACGGCGATGTACTCGGTCAAGTCACCGATGTTGGTCGCCTTGGACTTGCGACCGGCCTTATCCAGATCGAGAGGGATCAACTTGAGGATCACTGGTCAGCTCCCCTGTTGGCGAGCTGGTCGATGAACGCATAGACCTGCCGCAACGCACGCGCCGTCTCGGCGCTGTAGGTGCCCCCGGACTCGTTGTGGACGTGCTTGAGCAGACCGCCGATGCGGTTCAGGTGCCGGATCATTTTTTCGTCGGCGTGCGCCACGATCTTCCGACCGAAATACCGACGCCTGACCAGCTCACTCACCGACAGGCCTGCGTCGTCAGCATCTGCCCGCAGCTTCACCTTCTCGGTGGCTGTCACCCGCACACCGATGCGCTCGGTGAGCGGCTCTCCCTCTTTGACCTCAAACGGCATTCGCTGGCTCCTTCAACTGGCCCCGTGGGCGGCGGGGTGTGTCTTGTTGTCTACATCGCTGTCAGCAGCCCCCGGCAGGGCAGGATGAATGAGCCACGGATCGAGATGCGCAAGCGTCGAGGACACGGCGTCCCTTGGCGGGCACATGGAGCGGTAGCGGCATGTGTTCGACAAGGGCCATCCTGTTACTCCCGTTACTCCCGTTGGACACGGTGCCGAGTCTCGAAGGGAGCAGCCCCGTTTCCGGTTGGAAGCAAAAGGGCTACTTGTGGCAGCACAGTGAGTATGCAATAACACACACGCAAAATCAACGAGCAAAACGCTTCCCATAATGGGAATTATGGGAAAAACTCATTTCGCGACAATGCTTTAGACATTGCGAAGCATCGAAAATAGCGCGATACTAAAAGCGATTTATTAGATGCAGGAGCGCACATGGCAATAACTGTTGAACAGGTGGAGCGCATCGCAGAGAAGCTGCGGGCACTTCCTCCCATAGAGAACAAGAAGCGGGTGGTGTCGAAGCAGGAGAGCATCAAGATGCTGACCGGCGAAATCGCCGGTCTGCGTGAGCGGGGCTACACGCTGGAACAGATCGCGGAGCTGCTGACGGCTGACCAGTTGGAGATCGGTGCCCCCACGCTGAAAAGCTACTTGCAGCGCACGAAGCCCAGCAGCAAGAAGCCCTCCGGGAAGCGCAAGGCCGCAGCAGTTGGCACGCCCCCCAGTGACAACCCGCAGGCACAGCCTGCGAGCCAAAGCCAGCCACCCGCACAGACCATCGGGGAGCGTGCCGCCGCCGCTCTGCCGACATCGACGGGAAACACCACCAGCGCAGTCGCCGCGATCACCCGGCCTGATCGCCCACGCATCTGAGAGGGAGCTAAGACATGAACGACATGAACACGATGTACCTGTGTGCCGGGGACAAGGGCGGAACCGGCAAGAGCATGGTGGCAGCAACGCTCATCGACGCATTCCTGCAACGAGGCATCGAGCCGCTGCTGGTCGAAACGGACACGGCGAACCCCGACGTGTTCAAGAGCTACGGTGAGCGCATCCAGTGCGCCGCGTTGAGCCTCGACGAAGCAGACGGGTGGATTCAGCTCATCAACACGGTTGACCAAGCTCGCGGTGCTCCCGTCATCGTGAACACCGCCGCGCGCAGTGGCAGTGGCGTGGCACGGTACGGCGCAACGCTTAAAAGCACGCTGGGGGAACTCGGCCGGAAGCTGGTGACGCTCTGGATCATCAACCGACAGCGGGACAGTTTGGAGCTACTCGCGGATTTCTTGGAAGCAATGCCGTTAGGTGCCGACCACCAAACGCATGTGCTGCGCAACCTGTACTTTGGAGCCTCTGAAAAGTTCCAGCTCTTCAACGGCAGCGACATCAAAAAGCGGATTGAAGAGAGCGGTGGCAAGACGCTCGACTTCCCCGAATTGGCGGATCGCGTTGCGGATCAACTGGCGACGGATCGGCTGACGATTCAGGGAGCACTCGAAGCCATGCCGCTGGGACACAAGGCAGAGCTGATCCGGTGGCGGAATGAAGCCACCAAGACACTGGCGCAGGTCATGCCATGAACACGCCCGGCCGCCTAGGGATCGTTGACGCCTTCGAGGCGGCTTGGCAGCGCAGGGCGACGCCGGAGGAAGCAGACAGGCTGCACCGCGTCCAAACCATCTTGGGGGTCAAGGACAACGACGCCATCTTGGTTTTGATGGTCGCCTTGGAGCACTACCAAGGGCTGTATAGCGCGATGCCTGCCCGCATTGAGGAAGCAGCCCGTACAGCCGTAGGTGAAGCGAAGGAGACAGCCCAGCGCGTAGCCAACACTGCGGCCCAGCTCGCACACAGCGATCTGGTGGAGCAACTAGGCGAGGCAGTCAACAAAGTGGCAACAGACAGCGCGCGGAAGCAGCAATGGAAAGCGCTGGCCATCGGGATCGGAGCAGCCGCGTTCACGATTCTGGTGACGGGTTGGCTCGCGTTTTCACAGGGGAAGGAAGCAGGCTTTGGAGCAGGCTTCAAAGCCGCTCGGCATGAAGCTGCGGCGGCAAGCTGGGCCAACACGCCGCAGGGCCAAGTGGCCTATCGCCTCGCATTGGTGGGCAGCTTGGAGCAGGTTGCGCGCTGCACAGGACCGGGGTGGAAGGTAAAGAACGGGGCCTGCCTGCCCTACCCGGATTCAGACGGCAGCTTGCACGGATGGATGATGCCGTGAGAGCACTGCGGGAGCAGCGCCCTCACGACGACAAGCTACTTGCCGACGCTGGCCCAGTCGCACACGGTGATGGGGACTTGCAGGTAGCCATGCTGCTGCAACCACAGCACGCCCAAAAGGGCCACCACCTGCGCGGGAAAGAGCCACGGCTTGGCCATGACCGCCCTCACGCGCGATCCAAGCGCCCTGACAGGCCGAACCACCACCTCACCGACAGCCCTCACGCGCGCTTGCACGCCCGCGAGAGTCGCTTTGAGGTCAGGCAGCGGCGCAGCTCGAAAAACTGACTGCATCTGCATTTTTCACTCCTTCTAAAAAGTCGATTTTTACGCGCAACCACCGCAGACACCCAACTGTGTCAAACAAGGTGATAAACAATGTGTGAAGCAGTGTGTGTAGCGCAAATAGCATAGGGTCTACATTATTTTTGCGGATGCTTGCACGCATACGCAATATGCACTAAACTGGAGGTAATGACAAAGCGCTGAAACGGGTTCCAAC